>NZ_CATQFV010000031.1:0-482 GCF_958267435.1 Neisseria benedictiae | reverse complement strand
GCTTTAAGATTAATTAATTTTTAATATTTTTAATATTAATGCAATTATCCCAAGTAAAATAGGAACTATTATTGGAATAATGGCGTCCTTAATTTTTTTAATGTAGTTATCTTCTTTTTGTTGCGTCTGCTCATAATCATCCTCATGTAGATATGCATTATTTATATCCTTGTAAGTCTCATTTTCATCACCAACAACTCTGGAACCATCCTTAAACGACCTTGCAATTTTTATCATTGATGATAGTAGATCATTGCTTGTGGTAATTGCAAGCAATTCTTCCCCATCATAAAAAAGAATGCTTTCCTCATCGTTTGGGTCATAAAAATATACTTCACCCATCTCGTTGCAACCTTCATGATAATTAAATTTTTCTCTTAAAAATATTGACAAGTTCTCCTTGTTTTTTAATATTTTATTTTCGTCTGAAATTTTTTTGCTGGTATTTATTATCCTAATATGGTAACCCATCATCTATCCTT
>NZ_CATQFV010000030.1:0-1256 GCF_958267435.1 Neisseria benedictiae | reverse complement strand
TCGTAAACGTAATGAAGGACGCCGCTTCTTTGGTCGGCGCTTTGGATCAGGTTGCCGGCTTTGTCGTAGGCGAATGAGATTGTTAAAGAGCAAATGGTTCAGACGACCTCAAAGAAGGTATTGAGGTCGTCTGAAAGATAGAAACCGCGTGCGTGCGTACCGCACGCACCCTACGTTGGGATTGGAGGTTTTGTGCGGGCTACGGCTTGCTATAAATTTTTGTTAATTAGCCCACGTTTTTATATCATCTCTATAAGAATCTATTTTTTCTAGCTCCTGAAAATACTCATCAGAACCATTGCTTCTATTTCTTTTTGCACATAATAATCTAATTAATGAAGATGTTAAATCAATCATATCCATATTTTGATATTCTTTATCCAATAAGAAATTAGATATCTTTCTAAAATCTTCTTTCCCCAAATCAAAAAACGTTAACATCTGTGCTGCAATAGATAAGGTCATCTCTTCATTATCTATGTATTTTTCTACTATTAGTTTTACTATTTTATCTTTTGTTTCTCTATTATCATGCCGAAATCTAGATAAAAATTTTAATATTTCAACTTTTACAAATTCATCTACATTTATAGAAAATAGCTCTTCTTCCAAATAATTCAAAAATTCTACAGACGGATTACCATCAAAATTATCGAGAAAATCCATTTTGCCATCATCATCCAATTTTTTATAATGTTCTATACTTTTCATACTTAAATTCCTTTAAATATAATGTTAAAAATATTAAATCAATCTACCTCTTCAATTTTAATTGATACGTAATTTTAGTTGTTTCGTCAGGCATTTCTAATATATCCCTAGCTATTCTATCTGCTTGTCCTCCCAAAATAGAGTTTATACGTTTGTCACCTACCTTCGTTACATCCATTGGCTTGCCTCCTGTCCTCATATCCGGCTCATGTAGCCATGCCTTACAATCACCAGCAGGTCCTAATGTTTTGACAAAATTACGTCCTTCTTTTTCTACATCTTCGTTGTAAGCCCTAATTCTCGCTTTTAATCCAATTAAACCCTCTTCTTGAATAATTTTATTCATAGCCTTTATTTGTCCTCTAATTTGCCTACGCAGTTCTGATATATTAGTCTTTTTATCTGGTTTTATTGTATGACGATAAGTCAAACGAGCAAGCCCCCAATAATCAATCCAAATCTGAGCATTCGGTGCAAACTGATACAGATTCTCCCCACCCAATAGCCCAATCGGGTCTTGGTTAATGAAACGCCCTGTCTCCGCC
>NZ_CATQFV010000029.1:0-9290 GCF_958267435.1 Neisseria benedictiae | reverse complement strand
TGTGCCATTGTCCGAGTAGGACGGCTTTGAACATGGACAACAGGGGATAGGCGGGACGGCCGCGGTGGTCTCGGAGGTAACGGGTTTTTTGACGATTCAGGTACTGTTCGATCGGCTGCCAATCAATCACCTGATCCAACTTCAACAGTGGGAAGCGGTCGATGTGTTTGGCAATCATGGTTTGGACGGTTTGCCGGAAGAAGGTGCCCATGAGAAATCCCCTAAATGTCTTGGTGGGAATTTAGGGAATTTAGGGAATTTAGGGGATTTAGGGGATTTAGGGGATTTAGGGGATTTAGGGGATTTAGGGGATTTAGGGGATTTAGGGGAATTTTGCAAAGGTCTCGGTTTGTTCAGTCAGCAGACGGCAGGGGAAGCGCGGGGCAGATGCGTAAATACGTAGGAAGGGTGTGCAAGAGGCTGTAGGGCGTTGCACAGGGTTGGTTGCAGGGTTAGTTGTAGGGTTGGCTTCAGTCCACCGATTCCGCCAGTCTTACCAACTCCGCCATTCCCGCAACGCCCACCGGGTGCCGCCAAACTGATGTCGCCTGAAAGCGGTGCAAATGGTGTAAATGGCGGGCTGAAGCCCGCCCTACGCCCTTCTATGCGACACTTTGTGCCCGCTGGAAAATTCAAACAACCTTTTATATTAAATACAAAATATGCCGTCATTCCCGCGCAGGCGGGAATCCAGACCTGTCCGCACGGAAACTTAAATGAGAATTACTGGTCATTAATGATTTTCTTTATACATATCCAAATAGTGAAAGCATAAGTTGCTAGACTTACAAAATCTGGTAAGAAGTTTTCTAAAAAATAAAGTCTTCTATCTATATATATGCTTAATGTCCCTAGTGAGAAAAGCATGGATAAGCTTCTAGCTAATATACACCAAGATAAAATAATAACTGCCAGCACAATTGGCAAATGCTTAGATATGTTTTTTTTATTCATGTCTTTTGATTTGGATTCCCTTTATTTTTCCTAGTCGGATAAAGCAGTTTCTCTAATCTTGCATTCCAGATTCCCGCCTGCGTGGGAATGACGGTTCGGGTGTTTCTGACGATTCGGGTATTCCTATGGTTTCGTCGGGCGTTGTGTAGGGCGGACTGTAGGGGGGATTCAGCCTGCCGCATCAAGGGTTCTTGGAGGGAATGGTTGGAGTGGTGGAAATGGCGGATGTGTCAGATTTGTCGAGGCGGTGGAATCGGTGGGCTGAAGCCCACCCTACAATCCACCCTACCATCCGTCTTACAGTCCCTTGCGCCCGCCCTGAAACCTGCACTTTGCACATCTTCACTGTGCATCCGCCCCGTGCAAAGCCTTGCGAACTATCTTACAAACTGCCTGACCTCACGCCGTGCTTTGCAAAATGGCAAAACTGCTTCAGACGGCGTTCGGGGTGTGTTTGTGCGGAATTTGGCGGTAGGCGCGGTAGTAGGGCTCTAGCTGTCGGGCGATGAGTTGGAGCTGTTGGAGGAGGATATGGCTTTGTGTTCCGCTGCTGTGGGTGCGGAGGGTGTCGAGTTCGCCACGCAGTGTATCCAATGCCGTCTGAAAGTCGTCGGGTTCGGTTTCGGGCAGGTGTTGGAAGATGTGAGCGGTGTGTTCGGCGGCGAGGTGGAACTGTGCGGTAAAGTCGGGGCTGCATTCTTCGTGCATTTCGCTGCGGTATGCGCCGAGGGCGGAAATATAGCCGGTCAGGGCGTAGCCGGTTTTGAGGAGGGTGAAGCCGGGTTGCAGGCTGTCGGCGAATTTTTCGGGTTCGCCGCTCATGTCGGAGAGGGTGCTGCTGAGGGCGGTGGTGTGTTCGTGGGCGCGGCGGCGGGTGGCGCGGTATTCGACGTCGTCGCCCGTTTCGCCGCTTTTGAGGCGTTCGGCGATTTTTTCGAGATATGCGCCGTTGCTGCATACGGCAAGGGCGGCAGTGCGTTCGAGCGTGAGGTATTTCCAGTCTGGCCATAGGTAGCTGACTGCCGCCCAGGCAAGGGATGCGCCGATAATGGTGTCGATGATGCGCACGGGCATGGCGGCATATACGTCCAACCCTGCAAGCGACAGGCTGGTCAGTGCCTGAATGGTAATGAAAAATGTCGAGAAGCTATATTTGTAGGTGCGGGTCATGAAGAACAGGGTGGTGCTGACGATGACGATCCAAAGCTTGGTTTCGACAGACGGGGTGAAGTAGGGGACGAGCGAGCCGACGATTACGCCGAGTACGGTACCGGCGATGCGCTGGCGGACGCGGCTTTTGGTGGCGGTGTAGTTGGGCTGGCAGACGAAAAGGGCGGTCAGCAGTATCCAGTAGCCGAGGTTGAGGTTGAGGGCTTCAACTATGGTGCAGGCGGCGGCAACGACGAGGGACAGGCGGACGGCATGGCGAAATACGCCTGACTCGAGGTTCAGCTGCGGACGGATTGCCTGCCAGGTGTTTTTGAGGCTGCCGGTCTCTATGGCGGCGATGCGGGTGTCGCCCATGCGGTCGTTTTCCGCCTGCAGGCTGTTGTGCTGGAGTTGGCGGAATTGTTGGTCGACGCTGCCGAGGTTGTCGAGCAGGCGGCCGAGGTGGCGGATGTCGGGACTGTCGTTGCCGTCTGAAAGGAGGCGCAGCGACTGGCGGCAGCCTTCGATGGCGCGGCCGAGGCGTTTGCTGTATGTGTAGTCTTTGCCCGCCCTGAGTGCTTGGGCGGCATTGCGGCATGCCTGCCCCTGCATTTCGAGCAGGCGGTGGATGCGGAAGATGATGTCGGTGTTTTTGAATTTTTCGGACATTTCCTGATAATCGACGTGGGCGGAGCTGATGCGTTCGTGTATGTCTTGGGCGGCAAAGTAGTAGCGCAGCATTTTGGCTGTGCGCGGGTGGCGGTGTTTGCCGCGAAGGCGGTAAAACAGGGCGGAACGGCATTGGTTGAAGGCGGTGATGACGCCGGTGTTGCTCATGGCGAGGTCGATGTGGCGGTTGCCTATCCAGGCGGCCTCATCGGGATCGAAAAAGTCGGCTTTGGCTTCGAGGTAGCTGCCGAGCGCTTCGTAGGCGTTGGCGACGCTTTCTTGAACGGGTCGGTGGGGCAGGACGATTTGGAACAGGAGGATGGCGGTGCTGTACAGTACGGTGCCGCACAGAATCATAAAGGGGTTGGTCAGCCAGTAGGTATCGGGGGTGTAGGTGAGGGTGGTGTAGGTGGCGACGGCGAGTGCGCCGAAGGCGAAGGTGCGGTATTTGAGCCCGACCGCGCCTAAAATGGTGAAGCCGAAGGTCATCAGGGTCATGGCGAGGATGAAGGGCAGCCCTGTGCCGAGGGTGCTTTGCGCCGTGAGCGAGGAGAGGGTGAACAGGGCGACGGAGGCAATGATGTTTTTCAGCCGTCCGGTCAGGCGGTTGTCCAAATCGACCAGGCCGCCGGCAATAATGCCGAGTACGAAGGGCATGGCGAGCTTGGGTTCGCCTAGCTGAAGGACGGTGGCGGCGGCGGTAAAGACGCTGGCGAAAACGGGAAGTGAGGTAATGAGCAGAGGCTTGAGGGGTGGGGTTTTCATGGTTTTACCGGTTTATTGTTATGAAGTGAATAAAGTGTAGCACATGAATGGGGCGGATAAAATCATGCCGTCTGAAAACGGGGATGCGGTTTTCAGACGGCATTGGGTTTTACGGATTAGGAAACGAGGTTGAGATCGTTAATCCTGTCGTAAAGGAGTTCGGGCATTTTGCCTTCTTCGTACAGTTGGATGTGCAATCGCAGGTTGTTGGCGGAAACGGACTGGCGCAGGGCTTCTTCGTAACTGATGATGCCGTGACGGTACAGTTCGAAAAGGTTTTGGTCCATCGTCTGCATTCCGTCGGTTTTGGCGGTTTCCATGATTTTATTGATGTTCATCAGGTCGCCCTTCAGGATGAAGTCTTGGATGGCGGGCGTGTTGATGAGCAAATCGACAACCGCCGTCCTGCCCGTTTTGTCTTTTTTGAGGGCGAGACGTTGGCAGACGATACCGGACAGGTTGAGGGCGATGTCGATCAGTATTTGCTTGTGCTGTTCTTTGGGGTAGAAGTTGAGTATGCGTTCGAGCGACTGCGGCGCGGTGTTGGCGTGGAGCGTAAAAATGCACAGGTGGCCGGTTTGGGCGAGCTGCATCGCGTATTCCATATTTTCCCTGCTGCGGACTTCGCCGATGCAGACCACGTCGGGGGACTGGCGCATAGCGTTTTGTACCGCCGTCTGCCAGTTTATGGTATCGACGCCGATTTCGCGCTGGGTAAAGATGCAGCGGCGCGGTTTGTAGATAAACTCAATCGGGTCTTCGATGGTAACGATATGACCGGGCAGGGTTTTGTTGCGGTGTTCAAGCATAGTCGCCATCGTGGTGGATTTACCCGAACCGGTAGGCCCGACGATAATCAGCAGCCCGCGCGGCGCGACGGCGAGGTCTTTGAGTTTTTCGGGCAGACCCAATTCCTGCATTTGCGGGATGACGTGGTTAATACGCCGCAAAACCAAACCTGCGTGGCCTTGGCTGTGGTAGGCGTTGGCGCGGTAGCGCGTGCCGCTGCGCGATTGGACGGAGTAGTTGATTTCGCCGTCGCGCCGGAATATTTCCGATTGTTCGGCGTTCATCGTCGATGCGGTGATGGCGGCGGTTTCCTCGCCCGTCAGAGCCTTTTGCGGCTGCGGGGTTAATGCGCCGTTGATTTTCAACGAGGGCGGGAATCCTTTGCTGATAAGGATGTCGGACGCGCTTTGCGCTTCTGCGGTTTCACACAGGCGGTCGAGCAGCGGGTGGAGGTGTGCGCCGATTTCGGCCGGGGTTTCAGATCGGCTTTGTTTTTTTTGAGAATACACTTGAACCATTTCGTCCAAGATGTCGTGCAGGTTGTTGGTACTCATCGTTAGCTTCTTTTCAGTTTAAGCCTTGCAGTTTGCGGCGGCAGTTTTCAACAGGAAGGCGGACGCTTCCTGTTCGGAAGGGTATGCCGGGCTGGATACCGCGTCCCGCCCCGCGTGTTTGCACCTTGTTTTCCCGCCGGTATGGCCGGAAGGCGGTTGTGTGTCAGAAACTCATACTTTCGCTGTTTTGCGCGCGTTTGCGTGCGACTTCCGGTGCAATCAGCCCTTGGCGCACCAGCGATTGTAGCGATTGGTCCATCGTCTGCATACCGCTCGCCTGCCCGGTTTGCAGGACGGAGTTAATCTGCGCGATTTTGTTTTCGCGGATAAGGTTGCGGACGGCGGGATTGGAAATCAGGATTTCGTGCGAGGCGACACGGCCGTTGCCATCGCGCGTTTTCAGCAGGTTTTGGGAGATGACGGCGGTCAGTGATTCCGACAGCATAGAGCGCACCATTTCCTTTTCCCCCGCCGGGAATACGTCCACGATACGGTCGACGGTTTTTGCCGCGCCGGTCGTGTGCAGCGTGCCGAAAACCAAGTGTCCGGTTTCGGCGGCGGTCAGTGCCAAGCCGATGGTTTCGGGGTCGCGCATCTCGCCGACCAGGATAACGTCGGGGTCTTCGCGCAATGCGGAACTCAGCGCGTTGGCGAAGCTGAGGGTATGTTGGTGCAGTTCGCGCTGGTTAATCAGGGACTTTTTGCTTTGGTGGACGAATTCGATCGGGTCTTCGATGGTCAGGATGTGTGCCGGCTGGGTTTCGTTGATGTAGTTGATCATCGCGGCAAGCGTGGTGGATTTGCCCGAACCGGTAGGGCCGGTAACCAATACCATGCCGCGCGGAGATTCTGCGATTTTTTGGAAAATGCGCGGGGCTTTCAATTCTTCCAGCGATAAGACGGTGCTGGGAATGGTGCGGAATACGGCGGCGGGGCCGCGGCCGGTGTTGAAGGCGTTGACGCGGAATCGGGCAACGTTGGGCAGTTCGAACGAGAAGTCGACTTCCAAGTTTTGCTGGTAGATTTTTCGCTGATGGTCGTTCATCACTGAAGTTACCATATTGCCGACCTCTTCCGCGCTCATTTCGGGAAGGTTGATGCGCCGCATATCGCCGTGAACCCGAATCATAGGGGATATGCCCGAACTCAGGTGAAGGTCGGATGCTTTGTTTTTAACGCCGAAAGCGAGTAAGTCGGTAATCTGCATAATGGGATATTGTCCAGTATAATGTTTGGGTCGTTTGGTGTTTCCTACTTCTGAATTTTACTGCCCTGATTCTTGGGATTCAACTATTTAAGCATTTTTACCGGGGATAATTTATGACGGTGTTGCAACAGCGTTATCGGGAGGTGTCCGACCGTATCGGGAAATTGGTTCTGCAGGCGGGCAGGGAGCCGCATTCCGTCAGCCTGATTGCCGTCAGTAAGACTTTCCCTTCAGACGGCATCCGCGAAGTTTACGCCGCCGGACAGCGTGATTTCGGCGAGAACTATATTCAGGAGTGGTACGGTAAAACGGAAGAGTTGGCGGATTTGACTGACATCGTGTGGCACGTCATCGGCGATGTGCAGTCCAACAAAACCAAGTTTGTCGCCGAACGCGCGCATTGGGTGCATACCGTATGCCGTCTAAAGACCGCCGTCCGGCTGAGCGGGCAACGTCCTTCCTCAATGCCGCCTTTGCAGGTGTGTATTGAGGTGAATATTGCAGGCGAGGCGGCAAAGCACGGTGTTGCTCCCGAAGAAGCGGTCGCGCTTGCCGTGGAAGTGGCGAAGTTGCCGAATATCGTCGTACGCGGCTTGATGTGCGTCGCCAAAGCCGGAGGCAGCGAAGCGGAGTTGAAAACCCAGTTTCAGACCATGCAAAAGTTGCTTGCCGACCTCAATGCGGCAGGCGTTAAGGCAGACGTGCTGTCTATGGGGATGTCGGACGATATGCCTGCCGCCATTGAGTGCGGTGCGACACACGTCCGTATCGGCAGCGCGATTTTCGGGAAAAGGAGCGGATTGGAATGCGTACAATAAAATATCTTGCAATGGCTGCGTTGCTTGCATTTACGGTTGCCGGTTGCCGGCTGGCGGGGTGGTATGAGTGTTCGTCCCTGTCCGGCTGGTGTAAGCCGAGAAAACCTGCCGCCATCGATTTTTGGGACATTGGCGGCGAGAGTCCGCCGTCTTTAGAGGACTACGAGATACCGCTTTCAGACGGCAATCGTTCTGTCAGGGCAAACGAATATGCATCCGCACGACGATCTTACTTTTACAGGAAAATAGGGAAGTTTGAAGCCTGCGGGTTGGATTGGCGTACACGCGACAAACAGCCTTTAATCGAAACCTTCAGGCAAGAAGGATTCGACTGTTTGGAAAAGCAGGGGTTGCGGCGAAACAGCCTGTCCGAGCGCGTCCGATGGTAAAAAGTTGGGAATGAATTTAGTAAGGTAATTTTGAATAGGGTAGAAATAATGAATGTTTATTTTCTCGGCGGCGGAAATATGGCGGCTGCCGTTGCGGGCGGATTGGTCAAACAGGGCGGTTACCGAATCCATATTGCCAACCGGGGGGCGGAAAAGCGCGAACGTTTGCAAAAAGAGTTGGGGGTCGAAACTTCTGAAACCTTGCCGGAGCTTCATTCCGACGATGTTTTAATCCTTGCTGTCAAACCGCAGGATATGGAAGCCGCGTGCAAAAATATCCGCACCAACGGCGCATTGGTGCTTTCTGTCGCAGCCGGATTGTCGGTTGATACGCTCAGCCGTTACCTCGGGGGAACACGCCGCATTGTCCGGGTTATGCCGAATACGCCAGGGAAAATAGGACTGGGTGTATCCGGTATGTATGCCGAAGCGGAAGTATCGGAAACAGACTGCAAGATTGCCGATCGAATCATGAAATCTGTCGGTTTGACCGTTTGGTTGGAAGATGAAGCGCAAATGCACAGCATTACCGGCATCAGCGGCAGCGGGCCGGCATATGTGTTTTATCTGTTGGACGCATTGCAAAATGCCGCCATCCGACAAGGGTTTGATATAGCAGAAGCACGCGCGCTCAGCCTGGCAACATTTAAAGGAGCGGTTGCCCTTGCCGAGCAGACGGGTGAAGATTTCGAGAAGCTTCAAAAAAATGTAACGTCAAAAGGCGGGACAACCCACGAAGCCGTGGAGGTCTTCAGACGGCATCGTGTCGCCGAAGCCATAAATGAAGGCGTTTGTGCCTGTGTGCGCCGTTCGCAGGAAATGGAACGGCAATATCAATAATGTAAAGAAAATAAAAAAACCAATCCGAAACGTGTTATGATGCGCGTTTTCTGACAACGCCTTAGGCAATAAGCCTTATAAAAATCAAAGGAATAAAGCCACTTTGTGGTGCTTTGTTTTTTGCGGTGAACCGAGAGGACATACATTATGGCAAAGCTGACGGAACAAGATATTTTAAATTGGAACGGGTCGGAAGACGATTATATGAATGACGACCATTTGGCTTTTTTCCGCGAATTGCTGGTAAAAATGCAAGACGAACTTATCGAAAATGCTTCCGCTACGACAGGACATCTCCAAGAACACGAATCAGCCCCCGATCCTGCCGACCGTGCTACACAGGAAGAAGAGTACGCATTGGAACTCCGTACCCGCGATCGGGAACGAAAACTTCTCAGTAAAATACAGGCGACCATCCGCAATATTGATGAAGGGGATTATGGATTCTGTGCCGATACGGGAGAACCTATCGGTCTGAAGCGGCTGCTGGCACGCCCGACAGCCACTTTGTCCGTAGAGGCGCAAGAGCGTCGTGAGAGAATGAAAAAACAGTTTGCCGACTAATAGCGGCAAACGAAAATGCCGTCTGAAGCCCCGAGTTTCAGACGGCATATTCACAAAGGCGCACCAACCAGAGGAGAAAAGGAAAATTTATGATTTCTGATTTTTGTAAATTATTTATTAGTAGTCAAGATAAAAATCTAATCTCTGCAGCGATTGAAAATTTCTTTAAATCGCCATTAATAAATGGTAAATATATAGAAACTGAAATGTTAGATATTTATTTTTTTAATAATGATGAATTTGATGAAAAACGTAATTTTGACTTTAAAGATAATTTTTTATATTTTCCATTTATCATAGAGATAATTATGTTAAATCAATATGATACTGATGAATGTATCAATAAAATTAATAATTTTTTAGAATATTTAAACCATGCAAATATTATCACAATTATTTCTTGTGATTTCGAAGAAAGGGTACCAGCTTTAAATAGGTATAAACCATAGCGAGCGTAGCGTGGGTCGCCGATGAGGAAGGGATTATTGGAGGCGGCGCAGCATTTGGCAGAAATAAAAAACCTTATCCGACAGGGATATGACAACAATTCCCGAAAAAATCCCACTGAAAGTATTGACCGTATACGTCTTCA
>NZ_CATQFV010000028.1:0-36331 GCF_958267435.1 Neisseria benedictiae | reverse complement strand
GAAAAAAAAAAAAAAAAAAAAAAAAAAAAAAAAAAAAATACAATTAGTTTGTTGATATTTATAGATTTTATATATTTAAACCGGCAGAAATTTACATTTCCGCCGTCGGTTTTACGCAACAGGCTTGACAAGTTTCCGAAGCCTTGTAAAATAACGCACCTTCACGCGCCCATCGTCTAGAGGCCTAGGACACTGCCCTTTCACGGCGGCAACCGGGGTTCGAATCCCCGTGGGCGTGCCAATTCAAAAACCTGCTTGTTTTAAGCAGGTTTTTTTCATTATAAGTCGTCATTCCCGCAACCTTTCGTCATTCCCGTAATTTTTTGTCATTCCCGCAATTTTTCGTCATTCCCGTGAAAACGGGAATCTAGAACCTCTAAATTTTCAGATAACCTTTGAATATTTCCGCCGCCCCGAAGGTCTGGATTCCCACTTTCGTGGGAATGACGGTGGACGGATGCCGTCTGAAACTTTGTCATTCCCACAACCCTTTGTCATTCCCGCAATTTTTCGTCATTCCCGCGAAAGCGGGAATCTAGAACTTCTGAATTTTCAGACGACTTTTGAATATTGCCGCTGCCCCAAGGGCTAGATTCCCACTTTCGTGGGAATGACGGTGGGCGCGAATGCCGTCTAAAACTTCATCATTCCTGCAACCCTTCGTCATTCCCGTGAAAACAGGAATCTAGAACCTCAAACTTTCAGATAATCTTTGAATATTGCCACTACCCCAAGGTCTGGATTCCCACTTTCGTGGGAATGACGATTTGGAAATTACCCGAAACCCAAAAACAACTGAAACCGAACACACTGGATTCCCGCCTGCGCGGGAATGACGGAATTTTAGGTTTCTGTTTTTGTGGGAATGACGAATAAAGCGTGCCGGTTTATACTCGCCGCAACACGTGTTCAGACGACATTGCCCTCTTTTTTCATTATCAGTGGGTGTGGCAACTGTATTTTTCACCCCGTCGGGCAAAAATACAGTTGCTACGATGCACCCCGCCGCCCTGCCCTGTGCCTTGTCCTGCAATACAACATATAATGCACCACAAACCCCGCGCTGCGGTTTTCAGACGGCATCGCTGTGCTTTTTTACAGGCAGTAGCCCTTTTTATCGGACGCAATATTAAGGTTTCAACACACAGGACGACACATAAAGCACCGCCCTATGTGCCGTCCTGATTCGGAAGGGGTTACACCCCTTCCAAACAAAGTCTGACTCTACCACAAAGGGCGGGGTTTCAACCGAAAAGGAAACATAATGAAAGGCTCTTTCGTACAGTCCCTAAGCATCGCCGGTTCGGATTCGGGCGGCGGTGCGGGCATTCAGGCGGATTTGAAAACGTTTCAGATGCGCGGCGTGTTCGGAACGTGCGTCATCACCGCCGTTACCGCGCAAAATACTTTGGGCGTGTCGGCGGTTCATCTCGTCCCGACCGAAACCATCACCGCACAAATCCAAGCAATCAGGGAAGACTTCGACATCCGTGCCTACAAAATCGGTATGCTCGGCACGGCGGAAATCATCGAATGCATTGCCGACAAGCTGAAACACTGCAGCTTTGGCAGGCGCGTACTCGACCCTGTGATGATTGCCAAAGGCGGTGCGCCGCTGTTGCAGGATTCCGCCGTTGCGGCACTGACGCGCCTGCTGCTTCCCGATACGGATGTATTGACCCCCAACCTGCCCGAGGCGGAAGCCCTGACCGGCGTGCATATCGAAAACCGTAAAGATGCGGAACGTGCGGCAAAAATCCTGCTTGATTACGGTGTCAAAAATGTCGTTATCAAAGGCGGACATTTGAACGACAGCAGCAGCGGACGCTGCACGGATTGGCTGTTTACGCAAAACGAAACGCTGGAATTCGACAGCCCGCGCTTTCCGACCGCTCACACGCACGGCACGGGCTGCACGTTTTCCGCCTGCATTACCGCTGAGTTGGCAAAAGGCTCGGACGTTTGCAAAGCCGTACAGACTGCCAAGGCCTACATCACGGCGGCAATCTCAAACCCTTTGGAAATCGGCGCGGGACACGGTCCGGTCAATCATTGGGCGTATCGGGACTAGACGTAAAAATGCCGTCTGAAACAAAATGTTCAGACGGCATTTTTGAGGATTATTCAGGCTTTTTCGCCAGCATGGTTACAAATTTAAACCGTATCGGATTGCCGTTTTCGTCTTTGGCGTGCATCGCGCCCAATTCTTCTTTATATTCGACCAGCTCCCAATCCCGATAATAATCCTTCAGCTCGCCCTCTTTAAATTTGAAGGGGAACGGCATCGGGCAGGGGAAATCCGCCGTATCCATTGCCGACACAATCAAATTGTACCCGCCTGCCGCCGTATGCGCCTGCATATCGGCAATCACGTCAGGCACGCGCTGCGGCATCAGGAACATCAGCACCACCGTTGCCACAATATAATCAAACTCGCCCTGAAGGGCGGCGGCATTCAAGTCATATTCCAGCGTGCGGACGTTCAAACCCTCCGCCTCTGCCAGCCCCGCCACGTTTGCCAAGGCGGCGGGATTGCAATCGGCGGCGGTTACGTCAAACCCCTTCAAGCCGAGGAACAGCGCGTTGCGCCCCTGTCCGCACCCCATATCCAACGCCCTGCCCGCCGGTACGGTATCCTGAGCCGCCGCGACCGCAGAATGCGTGGCACTCATCCCATATTTTTTGTGAAAATAATCTGCCGCCGCACAATACATCGACAAACGGATTTCGGCATCGTCCGTTTTCGGTTTGACCGAAAACACCTGCTGCGGCGCAAACACGCAATCGCCGCCGCCTGCCGACCAAACCTCCGCCGCCCCGTCCTGCGTGCGGACTTCGACATCGCCCTGCAACACATTCAGGCAGACCCACTCCCCTTCCTCGGACGAATAACCCGACAACAAAACTTCCGGCAGGTTTTCCACTTTCCATACAGGCATTTGTCCGAAGCAAAACAACTCGCCACTTTGACCCACTATCCGCTCCTTCATATTCAAAAATAAAGTTGCACATTATATGCCTATTTCAATCCGCCGCAATCTTTCAAACGGCACGGCGCGCAAACCGCTTATAATCACGCCGGACACCACACAAAGGCACGATATGGACACACCCGTTTACCTCTACACGGACGGCGCGTGCAAAGGCAATCCCGGCCCGGGCGGCTGGGGCGTGTTGATGCGCTACGGCAGCCGCGAAAAAGAACTTTTCGGCGGCGAGGCGCAAACCACCAACAACCGCATGGAGCTGACCGCCGTCATCGAAGGGCTGAAATCGCTCAAACGCTGCTGCACCGTCATCATCTGCACCGATTC
The DNA here is from genome assembly GCF_958267435.1 of Neisseria benedictiae. Lineage (NCBI taxonomy): Bacteria > Pseudomonadati > Pseudomonadota > Betaproteobacteria > Neisseriales > Neisseriaceae > Neisseria > Neisseria benedictiae. The sequence goes on along the minus strand of NZ_CATQFV010000028.1, from coordinate 33,017 downwards.
GCAATACGTTAAAAACGGTATGGAAAACTGGATACACGGCTGGAAGCGCAACGGCTGGAAAACCGCTGCCAAACAGCCCGTCAAAAACGATGATTTGTGGAAAGAACTCGACACACTGGTCGGACAGCATCAAGTCAGTTGGACTTGGGTGAAAGGACACGCGGGACACGCGGAAAACGAACGCGCCGACGATTTGGCAAACCGTGGCGCGGCGCAGTTTTCCTGACTGCCGCACCGACAAGAAAATGCCGTCTGAAAATTTAAAAGGTCTAGATTCCCGTTTTCACGGGAATGACGAAAAGTTGTAGGAATGACGGGATTTTAGGTTTCTGATTTTGGTTTTCTGTTTTTGAGGGAATGACGGGAATTTAGTAACCGTAGCAATCGCCTGCGCGACGGCTAAGGGGCTTCGACAACCATAGCAACTGCATGCGCGGAAATAACGGTCAATGGGCATCAGGCGACATCTCTTGCCTGCCGCTAAAACAGTTTGCCGCACAACTGTTCAAACGCATCCGATATGTTTCAACACACAGGACGACACATAAAGCACCGCCCTATGAAGTGGTACAATTAGCGGCAATGCGGACAGACAGATTGAAATATTAAAAATTGCCCTACCGTTTTTTAAACACTTTCAGGAATAAGGAAAAATGACCGCCCAACCCTGCCCCATCTGCACGGCGCAAAATGAAGACGTTTTACTGCAAACCCCCAAGCTGCGCGTCATCGCCGTCCATAACGACAGCGGTTCGCCTGCATTCTGCCGCGTCATTTGGCGTAAGCATATTGCCGAAATGACCGACCTTTCGGCTGCCGAACGCGATGAATTGATGGAAATGGTGTACAAAGTCGAAGCCGCTATGCGCCAAGTGTTCCGGCCGGCAAAAATCAACCTCGCCAGCTTGGGCAATGTCGTGCCGCACCTGCATTGGCATATTATCGCCCGCTTTGAAAACGATGCGTCTTTCCCCGCGCCGATTTGGGCAAACCCCGTCCGGAAACACGGCATGACCCTGCCGCAAGATTGGACGGAACAGCTTAAAAAGCTGCTTTAAGCCCGCCGATGCCGTCTGAAACCGTATGAAAGGGAAATTATGACCGAACCAACCTCCCGCCGCCGTTTCCTGAAAACCTGCACCGCCGCCGCAGGCGCGGGACTGCTCCAGGCTTGCGGTACTGCGCCTGCTTCAAAAAATGCCCCATCCGCGCCCTCTCACCCTGTTGCGAAAGCCCGAACCGTGTACCCCAAACCACCACGCCATTCCAACTCTGCCGACAATCTTCTGCGTATTGTCGCCTCCTCAGGCTTTGCCGAAGACATCAACCGCGTCAACACAGCCTTAACCCGCCTTTACAATGCGGGTTTTACCGTAACCAACCAACAGGCGGGCAGCCGCCGTTTTCAGCGGTTTGCAGGCACGGACGCACAACGCGCGGCAGATTTCCAAGAGGTCGCCTCCGGCCGCGTTGCCACGCCTAAAGTTCTGATGGGTTTGCGCGGCGGTTATGGTGCGGCACGCATTCTGCCGCATATTGATTTTGCCTCACTCGGCGCAAGAATGCGCGAACGCGGTATGCTGTTTTTCGGCTTCAGCGATGTTTGCGCCGTCCAGCTGGCACTCTTGGCAAAAGGAAATATGATGAGTTTTGCCGGTCCGATGGCATACAGCGAATTCGGCAAACCCTCCCCCAGCGTGTTTACAATGGATGCCTTTATCAAGGGGGTAACCCAAAACCGCCTGACCGTTGATGTTCCTTATATCCAACGCGCCGATGTCGAAACCGAAGGCACGTTGTGGGGCGGCAACTTAAGCGTCCTCGCCTCGCTCGCCGGTACGCCTTATATGCCCGACATCGACGGCGGCATTTTGTTTCTCGAAGATGTCGGCGAACAGCCCTACCGCATCGAACGTATGCTCAATACGCTGTATCTTTCGGGTATTTTGGGCAAACAACGCGCCATTATTTTCGGCGATTTCCGTATGGGCAATATCCGCGATGTATACGATTCGTCTTATGATTTTTCTACCGTGGTTAACCATATTTCGCGTACGGCAAAAATTCCTGTGCTGACAGGTTTCCCATTCGGACATATTGCCGACAAAATCACTTTCCCCTTGGGCGCGCACGCCCGAATCCGTATGAACGGAAACGGCGGTTATTCGGTCGCGTTTGAAGGCTATCCGACACTGGATGCGTCCGCCCTGTCTTTAGACACCCTGCTCCCACCGCCGGATTTGCCTATCTTCCCCGAAAGCGGTGTTGCCGATATTTCGGAATAAACCCGCAAACGGACAAATGCCGTCTGAAGCCTTCAGACGGCATTTTCCTGTAAAAAAACTGCACCTGATAACAGGTGCAGTTTCCAATATTCAAACTAAAACTTATTTGTCTCGGCTGAATACAATTTTAGTAGCTTGAATAGCAACGCATACTGCACCGCCAATGAAGATCAAGTCAGCTGCCGTACGTACCCAACGCAAGGTATCGAGGATTTCCATTTGCAGGAATTCTTCACTACGTGCATACCACAAACCGTGAGTAATAGAGGCATATGCTTGAATAGCACCGACAGGCAGCAGGCTGATAACAATCATGCCGACCAAACCACCATTGAGCAACCAGAAGCCCCAAGTCATCAGTTTGTCGTCAAACTGCGCGTTCGGTTTCAAATAACGGGCAACCAGCAATACGAAGCCCAATGCCAAGAAACCGTACACACCGAACAAGGCGGCGTGCGCGTGAACGGCAGAAGTGTTCAAACCTTGAATATAGAACAGGGAAATCGGCGGATTGATCAGGAAGCCGAATACGCCGGCACCGATCATATTCCAAAAGGCGACTGCCACGAAGCACATCAGCGGCCAACGCAGGCGTTTCGCCCAGTCGGACAGGTGTTGGTAAGACCAGTGTTCGTATGCTTCACGGCCCAGCAACACCAGCGGCACGACTTCCAAAGCGGAGAAGCAGGCACCGATTGCCATAGAGGCGGAGGTAGAGCCGGAGAAGTACAGGTGGTGCAGCGTACCAGGAACGCCGCCCAACATAAAGATGGCGGCAGCGGCCAAAGTGGAGGCAGTGGCGGTACTGCGGCGGACAAAGCCCATATTGTAGAAGACAAAGGCAAAGGCGGCAGTGGCAAATACTTCAAAGAAGCCTTCCACCCACAGGTGAACCACCCACCAACGCCAGTATTCCATAACGGCAATCGGGGATTTTTCACCGTAGAACAGGCCCGGCGCGTAGAACACGCCCACGCCGACCATAGAAGCGACAAAGATTGCCAGCAGGTTTTTGTCCACGCCTTTTTCTTTAAAGGCGGAAATCGTGCAACGCAGCATCAGGAACAGCCACAACAACAGACCGACCATCAGCAGAAGTTGCCAGAAACGTCCCAAATCGAGGTATTCGTAACCTTGGTGTCCGAACCAGAAGTTAAATTCCGGGGGAAGGATGTGCGTCAACGCGAAGAAGTTGCCCGCGTAAGAACCGCCGACCACGATGAAGAGGGCGATATAGAGGAAGTTCACACCGGCACGTTGGAACTTGGGATCTTTGCCGCCGTTGACAATCGGCGCGAGGAACAAACCTGCCGTCAAAAAGCCGGTTGCAATCCAGAAGATAGCGGATTGGATGTGCCAAGTACGGGTCAGGGCGTAGGGGAACCAGTCGGACATTTCAAAGCCCAACGCCTCATCGATGCCGTAGAAACCTTGACCTTCGACGGTGTAGTGCGCGGTCAGACCGCCCAGCAATACTTGTACCACAAACAGGGCAACTGTCAGGAAGACGTATTTGCCCAATGCTTTTTGCGAAGGGGTCAGTTGGATTTTGGAAATCGGGTCTTCAGACGGCACTTCCACTTCCTCGTGTTTGGTCAGGAAGGAATAACCCCACATCAACAAACCGATGCCCATCAAGAGCAGTACAACACTGGTAAACGACCACATGTAGTTTTCAGTAGTCGGTACATTGTTGATCAAAGGCTCGTGCGGCCAGTTGTTGGTATAAGTGAACGTCTCGTCAGGACGGTTGGTCGAAGCAGACCAAGAAGTCCAGAAGAAGAAGTCGAACAGTTTTTCACGCGCTTCTTGGCTTGGCAATGTATTGTTTTTCATTGCAAAGTGTTCGCGGGTGGTTTGCAACTTGGGATCGTCGCCGTAAACGCCGTGATAATAAGGCAGGATGCTTTCGATGGCTTTCACGCGCGTATCGCTGATGACTACAGAACCGTCTTCCTTCACACGGCTTTGGTTGCGGTATTCGTCAGCCAGTCGGGTTTTCAGAACGGCTTGTTCTTCAGGGGAAACTTCATCGAATTTTTTGCCGTAAGTCTGTTGCGCGGTCAAATCCAACCAGGCGGACAACTCACGATGCAGCCAGTCGGCCGTCCAGTCCGGAGCCTGATATGCGCCGTGACCCAGAATCGAACCGACTTCCATACCGCCGGTACTCTGCCACGCAGACTGACCTGCCAAAATATCGTCTTTCGTCATCAGCACTTTGCCTGATGCGGAAACGACCTGTTCGGGGTAAGGCGGGGCTTTCTTATAAACCTCGCTGCCCATATAGCCAAGAATGGTAAAGCATACCGCCAGAACGGCAAACAGCAAGTACCACAGCTTCTTGTACTGTCCCATTTTAAGAGCTCCTTTTAATAAAGCAGTTGTTTAAAATTCACAGAATATGAATGTTAAAGATTGTAGCACGGTTTACCGCGCAAATAAACATTTGTTCAAACAAACTCACATATAAAACAAATACATATATGATAATAACTATCATTATTCTTTACTCGGAAATTACCCTGCCTTTGCCTGCTCTGCCGAAGCCCCTAGCAAATCAGTCTATTCATTGTAATTTTTAGTAGTTATAAAGTATTAGAAGTGTCATTTTAAGTTCATATTTATTGAATTACTTGACCTAAATCAAAATATACATAGGTAAGCAACCGCATAATCACATCAGTTCTTAACCAATCCTTTCAGGACAATTTACTTTTCTTACAAAAGGAAAACATCATGAAACGCCAAGCCTTAGCTGCAATTATCGCTTCTATGTTTGCTTTAGCCGCCTGCGGTGGCGAACAAGCTGCTCAAGCCCCTGCCGAAACCCCTGCCGCTTCCGCAGAAGCCGCAAGTTCCGCCGCACAAGCTGCCGCCGAAACGCCTGCAGGCGAACTGCCCGTCATCGATGCAGTTACCACCCACGCTCCTGAAGTACCTCCTGCAATCGACCGCGACTATCCTGCCAAAGTACGCGTAAAAATGGAAACCGTCGAAAAAACCATGAAAATGGACGACGGGGTGGAATACCGCTACTGGACATTTGACGGCGACGTTCCGGGCCGTATGATCCGCGTACGCGAAGGCGATACGGTTGAAGTCGAATTCTCCAACAACCCGTCTTCTACCGTTCCCCATAACGTCGACTTCCACGCCGCAACCGGTCAGGGCGGCGGTGCAGCCGCAACCTTTACCGCCCCGGGTCGCACTTCCACATTCAGCTTCAAAGCCCTGCAACCGGGTCTGTACATCTACCACTGCGCCGTTGCGCCGGTCGGTATGCACATCGCCAACGGTATGTACGGTCTGATTTTGGTCGAGCCTAAAGAAGGCCTGCCGAAAGTGGATAAAGAGTTCTACATCGTCCAAGGCGACTTCTACACCAAAGGCAAAAAAGGCGCTCAAGGCCTGCAACCGTTCGATATGGACAAAGCCGTTGCCGAACAGCCTGAATACGTCGTATTCAACGGTCATGTAGGTTCTATCGCCGGCGATAACGCGCTGAAAGCCAAAGCAGGCGAAACCGTGCGTATGTACGTCGGTAACGGCGGCCCGAACTTGGTGTCTTCCTTCCACGTCATCGGCGAAATCTTCGACAAAGTTTATGTTGAAGGCGGCAAACTGATCAACGAAAACGTACAAAGCACCATCGTTCCTGCCGGCGGTTCTGCCATCGTCGAATTCAAAGTCGACATCCCAGGCAGCTACACTTTGGTCGACCACTCCATCTTCCGCGCATTCAACAAAGGCGCGTTGGGGCAATTGAAAGTAGAGGGTGCGGAAAACCCTGAAATCATGACTCAAAAATTGAGTGATACCGCTTACGCCGGCAGCGGCGCGGCTCCTGCCGCTTCCGCTCCCGCAGCTTCTGCTCCTGCAGCCTCTGCTCCTGCAAAAAGCGATTACTAAATTGAACACCCATTTTTAGGCAAACGAACCACTGCCGCCGTACTTCATTACGCACGGCAGTGGTTTTTTAACAACCAATCTTTCCTTTCGGAAGATTGATTCTTCAGACGGCATTCGCGGCTTTTTGTTTAAAATGCCGTCTGAAAAATCAATTTTAACTGCCTGTCAGGAGGCATGATATGAAGTTTACCCGGTTACTCTTTCTCTGTGCGGCACTCGCCAGCACTCAAGCGGCAGCTGCCGAAATGGTTCAAATCGAAGGCGGCAGCTACCGCCCGCTTTATCTGAAAAAAGATACCGGTCTGATTAAAGTCAAACCATTCAAACTGGATAAATATCCCGTTACCAATGCCGAGTTTGCCGAATTTGTCAACAGCCACCCCCAATGGCAAAAAGGCAGGATCGGTTCCAAACAGGCAGAACCCGCTTACCTGAAGCATTGGATGAAAAACGGCAGCCGCAGCTATGCGCCGAAGGCGGGCGAATTAAAACAACCGGTAACCAATGTTTCCTGGTTTGCTGCCAACGCCTATTGCGCCGCACAAGGCAAACGCCTACCGACTATTGACGAATGGGAATTTGCCGGACTTGCTTCCGCCACGCAGAAAAACGGCTCAAACGAACCCGGCTACAACCGCACTATTCTCGATTGGTATGCCGACGGCGGACGGAAAGGCCTGCACGATGTCGGCAAAGGCCGCCCGAACTACTGGGGCGTTTATGATATGCACGGTCTGATTTGGGAATGGACGGAAGATTTCAACAGCAGCCTGCTTTCTTCCGGCAATGCCAACGCGCAAATGTTTTGCAGCGGCGCGTCTATCGGGTCGAGCGACTCGTCCAACTATGCCGCCTTCCTCCGCTACGGCATCCGCACCAGCCTGCAATCCAAATATGTCTTGCACAACTTGGGCTTCCGTTGCGCAAGCCGATAACCCCTTCAATTACCAAAGCAGCTTTGGCGGTACTGAAAAGTACCGCCGTTTTTTGCCCGAAAATTCTAGTTTTGTTTCATTATCTTGCAATTTCAAGCAATATTTTGTAGGAAAAAAACAAAATTATCTTGCGGTGAATCAAACCACCTTTGCGGCAAACCCGTCAAAATACCGACAACGTTTTATTTTTCCAACGAAATTTATAAAACCCATTCGGAATATTACTATAGTGGATTAAATTTAAATCAGGACAAGGCGACGAAGCCGCAGACAGTACAAATAGTACGGCAAGGCGAGGCAACGCCGTACTGGTTTAAATTTAATCCACTATACATTCCCGATCAGCGACGGTCTGCAAAGCCGTCAAACTTTCCGACTATTTATCCAAACCAAGGAAATCCAATGAAAATTACCGGCTTCGGCGAGATACTGTGGGATACTTTCCCTGATGGAAAAATTTTGGGCGGCGCACCTTTAAACGTGCTGTACAGATTACAATCGCTCGGTATGGATACCGCCATTATCAGCAGTAGGGGAAATGATGGCGACGGAGAAGAACTTGTTCGACAAATACAACAAAAGAACATCGTTTCCAACTTTATCCAGATTCATCCGGATTATCCCACCAGTCAGGTTAAAGTGTCGCTGAATGCCCACGGCAGCGCATCCTACGAAATTGTCTATCCCTGTGCATGGGACGGCATCCGAACAGAAGAAGCAGCACTGCACCGCGTTGCCCAATCCGATGCCTTTATTTTCGGCAGCCTGGTCATGCGCGACGAAACCTCCCGAAAAACTTTAAACAGCCTGTTGCAACAGGCAAAATTCAAAATCTTCGATGTCAACCTGCGCAAACCGCATTACGACACTTCCCTGATTTTAGAAACCATGAAACAGGCTGATGTCGTCAAACTCAACGATGACGAACTCTACGAACTATCAAAGATTTACGGATCGCCCTATCACGGTTTGGAGCAAAACATCGTTTATCTGGCAAAACTGACCGATACGGACACTCTTTGCGTAACATTGGGCAGCCACGGCGCAGTCCTGTACAAAAACGGGGAATTTTTCCGACACGGCGGATTTAAAATCGAAGTTGCCGATACCGTCGGTTCGGGAGACAGTTTCCTTGGCGGTCTGATTTATCAGCTGCTCAACCGCGCTGAACCCCAATATGCCCTCGCCTTTGCCTGCGCACTTGGTGCGCTGGTCGCCTCCGAACATGGCGCGACACCCGACATTTCCCCCGAACGCATCGAGCGTTTCATGAATCCGGTTTAAAACGCATGGAAAAATGCCGTCTGAAAGCCTTTCAGACGGCATTTTGCTTGAGATTCCGTTTACCAATGGCTGACAAACGCTTCCAAATCGGTATTCTTGGGCTTATGCACTTCCTCTGTCGGCGTGCCGACCATCATCAGCCCGATGATTTTATCCTTATCCGCACAACCGAAAGCCTCACGCAGCAAAGGGCTGTTGACCCACATCCCCGTAATCCAGACATTGTCGAATCCCTGAGCCGTTGCCGCCAGTTGCAGCGCATACGCCGCACAACCCGCCGTCAGCATCTGTTCCCATTCCGGTTTCGGCTTAGGCACATCGCGGTTGGGCGCAAACGTTACCCCGATGACCATCGGCGCCATATTGCCCACTTTTTCCGCCTTCTGCAACGCCTCCGCGCCGAAATTCAACGCGTCAACCGTCTGCGCCAAAATACGGCGGAAACGCTGCAAAGCAGTGTCCCCCTGAATCACGGTAAAACGGAACGGGCGCATATTGCCGTGATCGGGAACTTGGGTTGCCGCCTGCAACATCTGTTCCAACTCCGCCGCATCGGGGGCGGGGGGCTTCAGTTTTTTGGAAGATCGGCGGTTCGTCAATAATTTTAAAGCATCCATATCGTTATACTCCGGTCGTCGGTCGGGTGTTTCGGGCGCATATGCCGTCTGAAGGCTTCAGACGGCATATGCGGCATCAGCGCGGACGGCGGCAGGCTGCCAATATATCCATTTCCTTCCGATAGGTTTGGCTGTTGGAAATGTCCATCAGCCCCAATACCGTGCTGAAATAGTGGTCGTGCGAATATTCGTTTTCCGCCGCTTTTTGTTTGAGGCATTGGAAATCTATGCCCCCGTGTTGGCGGAAGGCTTTGGAAAACCACATAACCATCGGGATATGCGTCTGTCCGGAAGGCGCGATGGCGTAAGGCGCGGCGTGCAGGTACATCCCGTTTTCGCCCAGACTTTCGCCGTGGTCGGAAACATAATGCACCACGCTTTCCAAATCGTCGCGGTTTTCAAGTTTGCGGATAACCTTGTCGATAAACTGGTCCACATACAAAACCGTATTGTCGTAAGTGTTGACCAGCGTGGCGCGGGCGCATTTGTCGATTTCGTTGGTGTCGCAGGTCGGCGTGAATTTGCGTTCGGCTTCGGTATAGCGTTCGTAATATGTCGGCCCGTGGCTGCCGATGGTATGCAGGATTAAAACCGCGTCTTTATCGTTTTTGTTGAGAGCCTCGTCGAACTTGGTCAACAGGATATTATCGAGGCACTCGCCGTTGCGGCAGTATTCGGGCAGGTTGAGCGAAGTAACGTCAGTATTCGGCACTTTGCCGCACACGCCCTTGCAGCCGGAATCGTTTTCCAACCAAGTAACTTCCACACCGGCGCGCTGCACGATGTCCAGCAGGTTGTCTTGGTGTTCGGCTTTGATTTCGTCATAATCCGTGCGGTCGAAGGTTGAGAACATACACGGCAGGGAGTGCGCGGTCGATGTGCCGCAGCTTCTGACCTGCGGGAAATTGACAATTTCATCGCCGCGCGCGGCAAGCAGCGGCGTAGTTTGGCGGCTGTAACCGTTCAAACCCCAGTTGGCGGCACGCGTGGTCTCGCCCACGACCAGCACCACGAAACGGCGCAGGCTGCCTGCCGGGCGGTTTTGCACGACCGCCATATCCAATTGCGTATAAGGAATATTGGAACGCTTCCAATCTTTGTATTTCGACACGCCCGCGCCGATGAAATTAGACGGCACAATCAGATGGGTTACTGATTTATTGTTGCGGAAAAACGAGGCGTAATCCTGATATTGCAACATCGCGATGCCCAACGCGCACAAAAAGGAAACGGCTGCAAGCACAAGGCGCGTCAAAAGCTCCTTATACCAAACGCGGTATTTGACCTTGACGGCGATATACGCCAGCGCGGGCAATACGCCCAAACATACAATCCACAGCACATAACCCGGCGTAATCAGGCGCGCACTTTCCACCGCCGTGGTTTGCAAGACATTATTCAACATCGACTTGTTGAAATAGATATTGAAAAATATTTCTTGGTAAGATACCGCCGCACTGATAACCAATATCAACGGAGTCAATACCTTATGCACGAAAGGCAGGGCAATGACATGGAAAACGAAATTACTTAAAAAAAACAGCACCACCGGCATCGTATAGAGGAAGATATCCGCCCCGGTGCCGTTAAAAGGATGAAGCTCGACAACTTTGGCAAAAAAGGCGTAATTCAATACTAGCGAAGAATACAGGGAAAGGAAGGCAATCAGCGCGGAAGAGCCGAGCTTCGGCCTCAGGTTTGGTTTTATCATTTGGAATGTGTTGGATAAGGGTTGGAAAAGGCATCCGGAATCCGGATTATTGAAAAAGATTCTTAATTATAAGGCAATGGAGCAAAGCAGGGCAAGAAAACGGCGGCTGCGCGGGGTTTCCGCCCGCCATTCAAACGTCCGGCAGACATAAAAACATCGTAAGCAAGATTCGAACCGGTCTTCAACCACCCCTGCCAGAAAAGCGGGCAAAGCATTTCATATTGGAAAAACCCGACCGCGCCGCCGACGGTGCAGTCCGGCACAAACAGCATCAGGGTAAAAAGGACGGGCAACCGCCGGCAGCGCAGTTTTACCCCGCATCCCAAAACGCCGCCGGAGAACGCCGAAACAGCCGATGCCGTCTGAAGCCGCTTCAGGCGGCATTTGAAAATCAACCGTAACGCCGTTGGAAATCGCGCATAAAATCTGCCAAAGCCCGCACACCTTCGAGCGGCATCGCATTGTAGATGCTGGCGCGCATCCCGCCGACAGACTTATAGCCCTTCAACAGGCACAAGCCCTGCAACTCGGCTTCCAACACAAAGCGGCGGTCCAAATCCTCGCTTTCAGTTTTGAAGACCACGTTCATTTTGGATCGCGCATCGGGATGGATATCGTTGATATAAAAACCGCCGCTGCCGTCTATCGTCTCATACAAGGTTTGCGCCTTCAGCCGATTGACCGCTTCAATTTTTTTCACGCCGCCCTGCGTTTGCAACCAGCGGAACACCAAGCCCGACATATAAATCGCATAAGTGGAAGGCGTGTTGTACATACCGTCGCGGTTGATGTGTGAACGGTAGTTGAACACATCGGGAATATCGTTCGGACAACGCTCGAGCAAATCCTCGCGGATAATCACCACCGTAACCCCTGCCGGCCCGATGTTTTTCTGTGCGCCTGCGTAAATCAAGCCGTAATCGGATACATCAAACGCACGCGACAAAATCTCGCTCGACATATCGCACACCAGCGGCGGCAGGCCGTCTGAAAGTTTGGGGACGTTTTGATACTGCAAGCCGTTTACGGTTTCATTAATCGCAAAATGAACAAACGCAGAATTCGGATTGACATCCCAATCCTCCACCGCAGGCAGGTTTTTATAGGCATATTGCTCGCCGCCATGCGCAGCCAAACGGATTTCGGCATTGCTCAAACGGCTCATCTGTTCATAGGCAATACGGCTCCAGTTGCCCGTTACCACCGCGTCGGCAGTCGCAAAACCGTGCGCCAAATTCATAGCCACCATATTAAATTGCGTGGTCGCACCGCCCTGTAAAAACAGGATTTTATAGTTGGACGGAATATTCAAAAGCTGGCGCAAGTCTTGTTCGGCATGATGCAGAATACTCAAAAACATATCCGAACGGTGGCTCATCGCCATCACGGGGAAACCCGTACCGTTGTAGTCGAGCATTTCCTGTTGCGCCGTTTCCAACACGGCTTCAGGCAACACGGCAGGGCCGGCGGAAAAATTGTAAATCGGATAAAGAGACATGATGCAGCCTTGATTCTGAACAATAACCCACCCGATTTTAGGCTTGCAGCAGGCTTTGTGCAAGGATGGGAAATACCTGTCCTCCGCCCGACTCCATGCCTCCCGAACACGGAAAATAATATCAATATATTGATTTACAAACATAAAAATTATGCCAGCGACAAATAGATATATTTGTTTTGTCAACAATATTCACGATTTCCCATTACAAACCTCCCTTACACCCGCTTTTTTCCGTCCCAAAAACACAAAATAAATCAACACTTTCATTTCTCCGCAAAAGCGGTTATAATCACGCCGATTTTTCAACTTTGACGAAAAATGGCCACGGGGCCATTTTTTTATTATGTACATAGGGAGCAGCATGGATATTCAAACCATCCTCGAAAAAACCCTGCCCGGCCTGGGCTACGAACTGGTCGATTTTGAACTGACCGCGCAAGGAACATTGCGCGTGTTCATCGACAAAGAAGGCGGCATTACCGTCGAAGACTGCGCAACCGTCAGCAACCACTTGAGCCGCGTCTTCATGGTTGAAGACATCGACTACAAAAACCTGGAAATTTCCAGCCCCGGACTCGACCGCCCCTTGAAAAAAGCCGCCGACTTCGTGCGCTTTGCCGGTCAGAATGCCAAAATCAAAACCCGCCTGCCGATAGACGGTCAGAAAAACTTTATCGGTAAAATCGAAGGCTGCGAAAACGATACCGTTACCGTATCCTTCGACGGCAAAACCGTGCAAATCGGGTTGGACAACATCGACAAAGCCCGCCTGCGCCCCGAATTCAAATTCTAAAACACAGCAATATTGGAGATGTTCAAAATGAGTCGTGAAATGTTACAGCTGGCAGAAGCACTGGCAAGCGAAAAAAACGTTGATGCGGAAGTCGTCTTCCAAGCACTGGAATTCGCACTCTCTACCGCCGCCAAGAAAAAGGCAGACCGCGAACACATGGACGTGCGCGTCCAAATCAACCGCGATACCGGCGAATACCAAACCTTCCGCCGCTGGCTGATTGTCGCCGATGAAGACTATACCTATCCCGATGTCGAAAAAACCATCGAGGAAATCCAAGAGGAAATCCCCGATACGACCATCCAAATCGGCGAATACTATGAAGAGCAGCTGCCCAACGAAGGCTTCGGCCGCCAAGCCGCGCAAACCGCCAAACAAATCATCCTGCAACGCATCCGCGATGCAGAGCGCGAGCAGAATCTGAACGAGTTTCTCGCCGTCAAAGAAGACATCGTGTCCGGCACGGTCAAACGCGTCGAACGCCACGGCATCATCGTCGAAGTCGTTGCCGGCAAACTGGACGCGCTGATTCCGCGCGACCAAATGATTCCGCGCGAAAACTTCCGCAGCGGCGACCGCATCCGCGCCCTCTTCCTGCGCGTCGAAGAAATCGGCAACACCGGCCGCAAACAAGTCATCCTGAGCCGTACTTCCGGCGATTTCCTCGTCAAACTGTACGCCAATGAAGTACCTGAAATTGCAGACGGCATGCTTGAAATCCGCGCTGTCGCCCGCGACCCGGGACAACGTGCCAAGGTCGCCGTCAAAGCCAACGACCAGCGCATCGATCCGCAAGGCACCTGTATCGGCGTTCGCGGTTCGCGTGTCAACGCGGTCAGCAACGAATTGTCCGGCGAACGCATCGACGTTGTCCTTTGGTCGCCCGAGCCTGCCCAATTCGTCATGAGCGCGCTTTCCCCCGCCGAAGTCAGCCGCATCGTCATCGACGAAGACAAACACGCCGTCGATGTCATCGTATCCGAAGACCAGCTCGCGCTCGCCATCGGGCGCGGCGGTCAAAACGTCCGCCTCGCCTCCGACCTGACCGGCTGGCAGCTCAACATTATGACCTCCGCCGAGGCAGACGAACGCAATGCGGCAGAAGATGCCGCCATCCGCCGCCTGTTTATGGATCACTTGAATGTGGACGAAGAAACCGCCGACGTACTGGTTCAGGAAGGTTTTGCAACCTTGGAAGAAGTCGCCTATGTTCCTGCCGCCGAACTGCTTGCCATTGAAGGATTTGACGAAGAAATCGTCGATATGCTCCGCAACCGCGCCCGCGATGCCATCCTGACCATGGCGATTGCCGCCGAAGAAAAACTGGGCGAAGTATCCGACGATATGCGCAACCTCGAAGGCGTAGATGCCGATATGCTCCGCAGCCTTGCCGAAGCAGGCATTACCACCCGCGACGACTTGGCAGAGCTTGCCGTGGACGAACTGATTGAAATCACCGGTGTAAACGAAGAAACCGCAAAAGCCGTCATCCTGACCGCACGCGAACACTGGTTTACCGAAGACAAATAAAGGGGGTACAGATGAGTAACACAACCGTAGAACAATTTGCCGCCGAGCTGAAACGCCCCGTCGAAGACCTGTTGAAACAGTTGAAAGAAGCCGGCGTCAGCAAAAACAGCGGCAGCGATTCCCTGACGCTGGACGACAAACAGCTTCTGAACGCCTACCTGACCAAGAAAAACGGCAGCAACGGCGGCACCATCAGCATCCGCCGCACCAAAACCGAAGTCAGCACCGTTGACGGCGTAAAAGTCGAAACACGCAAACGCGGACGCACTGTCAACATTCCTTCTGCCGAAGAATTGGCAGCACAGGTAAAAGCCGCCCAAACCCAAGCCGCACCTGTCCGGCCGGAGCAGACGGCAGAAGACGCGGCAAAAGCCCGAGCCGAAGCTGCCGCACGTGCAGAAGCCCGTGCCAAGGCAGAAGCGGAAGCGGCAAAACTGAAAGCGGCAAAAGCAGGCAACAAAGCCAAACCTGCCGCGCAGAAACCCACCGAAGCAAAAGCCGAAACCGCACCCGTTGCGGCGGAAACCAAACCCGCCGAAGAAAGCAAAGCAGGAAAAGCCCAAGCCGACAAAATGCCGTCTAAAAAACCCGCCGAGCCCAAAGAAAAAGCCGCCAAGCCGAAACACGAGCGAAACGGCAAAGGCAAAGATGCCAAAAAACCGGCGAAACCTGCCGCACCTGCCGTGCCGCAACCCGTGGTCAGCGCGGAAGAACAGGCGCAACGCGATGAAGAAGCACGCCGTGCCGCCGCACTTCGCGCCCATCAAGAAGCCCTGTTAAGAGAGAAACAGGAACGTCAGGCACGTCGTGAAGCCATAAAACAACAAGCAGAGCAACAGGCAAAAACCTCACCGGAAGCCAAAACCGTGGGGCAGCGCACAGCAAAACCCGCTGAAAAAACGCAGGCTGTCGCTTCCGCAAGCGAAAACAAACCCCTCAATCCGTCAAAAGCAAAAAAAGAAGACCGCTACAACCGTGATGACGAAGGCCAGGGCCGCAATGCCAAAGGCAAAGGTGCAAAAGGCGGGCGCGACCGCAACAATGCCCGCAACGGCGACGACGAGCGCGTACGCGGCGGCAAGAAAGGCAAAAAACTCAAACTCGAGCCGAACCAACACGCCTTCCAAGCACCGACCGAACCCGTCGTACACGAAGTTTTGGTACCCGAAACCATTACCGTTGCCGATTTGGCGCACAAAATGGCAGTCAAAGGCGTGGAAGTGGTCAAAGCCCTGATGAAGATGGGCATGATGGTTACCATCAACCAATCTATCGACCAAGACACCGCCCTGATTGTGGTGGAAGAACTCGGCCACATCGGCAAACCCGCCGCAGCGGACGATCCGGAAGCCTTTTTGGACGAAGGTGTGGAAGCCGCAGATGCAGAAGCCCTGCCCCGTCCGCCCGTCGTTACCGTGATGGGCCACGTCGACCACGGCAAAACCTCGCTGCTGGACTACATCCGCCGCGCCAAAGTGGTACAGGGCGAAGCGGGCGGCATTACGCAGCACATCGGCGCGTACCACGTCAAAACGCCGCGCGGCGTGATTACCTTCTTGGATACCCCGGGCCACGAAGCCTTTACCGCTATGCGCGCACGCGGTGCGAAAGCAACCGACATCGTGATTCTCGTGGTTGCCGCCGACGACGGCGTGATGCCGCAAACCATCGAAGCGATTGCCCACGCCAAAGCGGCAGGCGTTCCGATTGTGGTTGCCGTCAACAAAATCGACAAAGAAGCCGCCAACCCCGAACGTATCCGCCAAGAGCTGACCCAGCACGAAGTCATCCCCGACGATTGGGGCGGCACGGTGCAGTTTATCGACGTTTCCGCCAAAAAAGGAACGAACATCGACGCGCTGCTCGAAGCCGTATTGCTCGAAGCCGAAGTATTGGAACTGACCGCACCTGTCGATGCGCCCGCCAAAGGCATCATCGTCGAAGCCCGTTTGGACAAAGGGCGCGGCGCGGTTGCCACATTGCTGGTTCAAAGCGGCACGCTGAAAAAAGGCGACATGCTGCTGGCCGGTACGGCATTCGGCAAAATCCGCGCGATGGTCGATGAAAACGGCAAATCCATTACCGAAGCCGGGCCGTCCATCCCGGTCGAAATCCTCGGCTTGTCCGACGTTCCGAACGCGGGCGAAGACGCGATGGTGTTGGCGGACGAGAAAAAAGCGCGCGAAATCGCCCTCTTCCGCCAAGGCAAATACCGCGACGTGCGCCTTGCCAAACAGCAGGCGGCAAAACTGGAAAATATGTTCAACAATATGGGCGAAACCCAAGCCCAATCTTTGTCGGTCATCATCAAGGCAGACGTGCAAGGTTCTTACGAGGCCTTGGCGGGCAGCCTGAAAAAACTGTCCACAGACGAAGTGAAAGTGAACGTGTTGCACAGCGGCGTGGGCGGCATTACCGAATCGGATGTCAACCTCGCCATCGCGTCCGGCGCGTTCATTATCGGCTTTAACGTGCGTGCGGACGCTTCTTCGCGCAAACTTGCCGAAAATGAAAACGTGGAAATCCGCTACTACAACATCATCTATGATGCCATCGACGACGTGAAAGCGGCGATGGGCGGTATGCTCTCTCCGGAAGAGAAAGAACAGGTTACTGGCACGGTCGAAATCCGTCAGGTCATCTCCGTTTCCAAAGTCGGCAACATTGCAGGCTGTATGGTTACCGACGGCGTGGTCAAACGCGATTCCCATATCCGCCTCATCCGCAACAACGTGGTCATCCATACCGGCGAGCTGTCGTCTTTGAAACGCTACAAAGACGATGTTAAAGAAGTCCGCATGGGCTTCGAGTGCGGTCTGATGATTAAAGGCTACAACGAAATTATGGAAGGCGACCAACTCGAATGTTTCGACATCGTCGAAGTTGCCCGCAGCCTGTAATTCCTTTGCAAATAAAATGCCGTCTGAAACGTTCAGACGGCATACGAAACGGGTTCTGTATCATACAGAACCCGTTTTTTGTCGCAAATCGACTTCAGCGACCCTCCTGCCCTATCCCGATTTGAATCTGACTTGCCATACAAACAGGCTTCAGACGGCATTATTTTCCCGACAGGCGGATTTGAAGTTTCTCCACATATCCGGCGCGTTCGGCGCGGCTGGTTTCGGGGCGGTGCGTATTGAGCGACGACCATTTCCAATGACTGCGGGCTTTGTTGAGTTCGGGCGGGAGTCTGGCGGCGTCCCACGGGGCTTTGCGGCTGTGCAGCTCGATATCCGACTGCGCCGCGTGGCCACGCGTTTGCAGGACGTGGAGCAGATCGAGGGCGCGGGCGGCGAGCAGGGTCAGGGTTTCGGGGTCGGTGTGCAAGGTTTGGCGACCAGCAAGTTTGTCGGAAATGGTGCGGGTATTGGGCAGGATACCGCCCAAAAAGCCGCCGATTGCCGTACCCAATCCGAGCGAGCCGCCGAGTGTGGCGATGTCCAGCCCCAAGCCGATGAGTGCGCCGGTTGCCGCACCCGTGCCGGTGCGGATGCCGTATTGTTTGAGCAATTCGCTGTCGAACGGGTCTTGGCGGAAGGCTTGCGGCATCCAACCGCCGCCGTCGATTTCGCTGTGGTAGAAACGGTAGAGAGCAAACAGCCGCTGCTGCATCTGCCGTTCGAGTTGGCGTATTTCCGCCTGCATGGTTTGCAACACGGTGGCGGTATCCTCGTTTTCGTCCACTTCCTGCCTGAAGGCGGCGGCATCGAGCAGGAAATCGGCGATTTCGCGGCGCGCTTCGCCGTCCAGCCGCTGCCATTCGCGCCGGCGCATGGCTGTCAGGCGGTCAAGTGTGCTGCGTTCGGGCAACATGGTGGCGAGGTTTTCCCACAGGCGTAGTTCGCCTTCAAAATCAAAGGCGACGGTGTCGAACCCTGCGAAAACGTGCAGGTTTCTCCTCGCCAGCATGGTTGTCCACGATTCGGGAGGCTGTCCGCCGGTAAAGTTGAACACGGGCATAACCGGTTTGGCGCACCATGAAAGGATAATCAATTCATCCCGATATTTGTCGAGAACCGGCTCGCGCGCGTCGATGACGTACATTGCCATATCGCTTTGCAAGACTTGCCGTAAGACTTTGGCTTCCTGATTGAAATCATGGTGCGCGCCGTGGCTGCCGAGAAACTGTTGCAGCCGTTCGATGCCGTCTGAACGATTGTCCGTATGGTTTTCCAGCCATTCCAGCACGCCGCCCGCGTCTTCGAGTCCGGGCGTGTCGTACAGGAAAACCAGCGTGTCTGCGCCGTCGCTGATGGCGGCTTCTTCGACATGACGCGTGGTCGATGGGGCGTTTCTGACTTCGCCGAAACCGCTGTCGCGCAAAAGGGTACGCAGGAGCGAGGTTTTGCCGGTGTTGGTGTGTCCGACGACGGCGAGGGAAAGGGGGCGTGTGTTCATGGTGTTTTGTGATAAGAAAGATGGGGTTCAGACGACCTTTATAAGTATCCGTATATTGTCAAGGTTTGGTCTTTTATTTCAAATTCGTATTGCCCACGCTCCCGTATGGCTTGGGTCAGGCGAGCCGCGCAGACATCAGGAAGCAGGACTGTTTCAATATATTCGATTTCGGACAACTTCAGCGGGCCGGCAATCCAATCATCACTGTAACCGCGTAAATCTTCCGAATAAATTTCCAAACGCATATCATACATCCGCTCATCGCCCAACATTTTGGCTTTGGCAAACTGTTGCCCTGTTTCTGCAAAAACCACATCGAAAATTTTTTGCCATTTGCTGTCATTCATCAGCCACGCTTTGCCCGTTCTAATTGAAGCAATGCGCCTGTTGTGTCTCCGTTGCGCTTCACTATCCATTATGCAGCCCCGCTTCGGTTTTCAGACGACCTTCCTGCGCCGCCCTGTCTGGTTCCAGCCACGCCGCGCCGCATTCGGCCAGCGCATTACGCCAATGTTCCAGCTTTTCCGAAAGGTCGTCTGAAAGCCCCTGTTCCGCCAAAAGCTGCACCACCGCGCCGCCCTGCGCCGCTTCCGAGAGTCGGACAATCTGCCGCAACACGCCGCGGTCGGGCACAGTTTGAGCGCGCACGCCGATAAGCAGTTGCGCCGGTTTCTGCTTCAACTCCGCTTCCAGTGCGGCAACCTGTTCCCGATTGGCGGCAACGCCTTTATCCAGCCATTCCTGCGCCAATCTGCCCGTAAACCATGTGCCTTCGTGCCACTCGGTCTCCAGCATGACCGCCCATTTCGGCGCATCGTTCAAGACGATTTTCGGCGAAACGGCGGACACGGTTTCGTGGCACGTATCCGCATCGACGATTTGCGTCTGCCAGCGGCGGATAACCGCCTGATAATAGGGTTTTTCCAAATCCAAGCCGTTTTCACTTGTTTTCAAAAGGATTTTACACACTACCCAAGCCAAGAGACGCGGCAGGATGCCGTAGCAAGCTATGCTGCCGACCAACAAGCCCGACCACGCGCGCGCATCGGCGATATTGCCGTTCAGACGACCTTCGACCACCGCCCGCGCATCGGGGACAGGGAAACCGAGTTTCGACGGCAGCCATGCCAACATTTCCACCAGCCGTACCGAAGACGAATCGCCCAACAGCGTGCTTTCCCAGTTGAACGTATATTGCCGCACCAAAAGCAGCAACAATACCGACACCAGCATTCCGAGCAGCGTGCAGAGCCACAGGCTGTGCGACGTTGCGCCTATTTTCCAACGTACCGAAGGTTGCCGCCACTCGTCCGCATACAGCCGCAACACCGCCTGATTGACAGGGTCTTTGCCCCGAAACCACGTCGCCGGACTGCTGAAAAACCGCCCCACTTTCACGCGCAGGAACAACGTTGCCAACCATACCGCCAACATCAGCGTATTCATGCCCAACACGCCCGCCAAAATCAGGAAGAAATTCAGCCCCTGATTGTCCATCAGAAGATAAGTGCCTGAAAATCCGGCGGTAAACATCATCGATGCCGCCACCACCCACAACCAGAACGACCCCGCACGCACACGTTCCAACGTATCCCGCAGCATACGGTTCCTGTCGATCATCTCCGCCCGACGGATGATTTTTTCCTCCGTACTGCCGTCCACACGGCGCAAAGCCTCCGTCGCCTGCACGGGATCGCCGCTGAAAATAAAACCGCCTTCATCCAAAATACGGACCAGCTCAACCAGTTTTCGGGATGGATTCAACATAAAATGCCGTCTGAAAATAAAAAAACAGATTTTAACACACGCATTTTCAAGAATATTCACAGTGTAGGCAAAGAGTAAATCTCACACAGGGGCAAAAGTATCGGCGTAAACTGACTGCCTCTACTTTCCTGAAAGATTGTGCGATGTATGCAGGCGAACGCTTCAATACTTACAGCCATTTGAGCGGTTTGATTCTGGCGGCGGCAGGTTTGGTGCTGATGCTGCTGAAAACCATAGGACACGGGGACGGCTACCGTATCTTCAGCGTATCGGTTTACGGCATCAGCCTTCTTCTGCTCTATTTGAGTTCCTCGCTGTACCACGGAATTGCAGCCGGAAAACTGAAAAGCATTTTGAAAAAAACCGACCACTGCATGATTTATGTGCTGATTGCCGGAAGCTACACACCGTTTGCACTGGTTTCTTTGAGAAACGGGCCGGGCTGGACGGTATTTTTACTGTCCTGGCTGCTGGCGGCTGCAGGAATCGTACAAGAACTCACCATCGGACGGAAAAGCGAAAAACGTCTGCTGTCTATTGCGATTTATATCGTAATGGGCTGGATGGTCTTGGCGGTAATGAAATCCCTGACAGCCTCACTCCCGCCGACAGGACTGGCTTGGCTGGCGGCAGGCGGTATGCTGTACAGCGTCGGCATTTACTGGTTTGTAAACGATGAAAAAATCCGACACGGGCACGGAATCTGGCATCTGTTCGTATTGGGCGGCAGCATCACCCAATTTGTCAGCGTGTACGGTTATGTAATCTGAATGCCGTCTGAAAAGCAAAACCTCCCGTTCCTGAAGATTGGGAGGTTTTCTGTTTGCCGGACATCAGCCCTTGTCGTGGAACTCGTGGAATTCATACTGATAGGACAAATCCCGACCCGCTTTTTTCTGTGCCAAATAATCATCATAAATGGCGCGGATTTCCTTACGCAACAAAAACAGGGCAATTAAGTTCGGGATAACCATAAAGCCGTTGAACATATCGGACAGGCTCCAAACCAAATCGACTTTACCGAGCGTACCCAAAACGATGGCAAGCAGAACCAATGCGCGATAGATGCCCAAGTGTCTTCCCCTGAAAAGAAAACGGATGTTGGACTCGCCGAAATAATACCAGCCGATAATGGTAGTAAAGGCGAAGAAGGTCAGACACACGGCAAGCAATTGCGAACCGAAGCCCGGAAATGCCTTGTTAAAGGCAAATTGAGTAACCGCCGCGCCCTGTTCGCCCGAAAGGTTGGCATCAGTCAGCAGGATAATCAATGCCGTAGCCGTACATACCAAAATCGTATCGATAAATACACCGACAAATGCCGCCATACCTTGCTGCACAGGATGTTTCACGTCGGCAGTCGCATGGGCGTGCGGCGTAGAACCCATACCTGCTTCGTTTGAAAACAGACCGCGCGCCACGCCGAAACGTATCGCTTCACGCATACCGATACCCGCAGCACCGCCCAAAACGGCTTCGGGATTGAAGGCGGCGGTAAAGATGTGGTTGAACATCGGCACAATATGGTCGGAAAATTCAAACAGGATAACGACGGCGCACAAAATATAAACAACCGCCATAAACGGCACGACAAACTGGGCAATATTGGCAATACGGTTCACACCGCCAATCACAACCATGCCCGCAAGGACGGCAAGCACAATACCGACTGCCAAAGAAGGCACATCAAATGCAATGGTAACGGCAGAAGCGATGGAGTTTGCCTGAGTCGCATTGCCGATAAAGCCCAACGCGATAATCAACGCAATGGAAAAGAAACCGGACAGGAAACGCGCCGCGCCCCTGCCGATTTTCGGAGTCAGACCGTGCGTAATATAAAACGCCGGTCCACCGATGTATTTGCCGTGGCTGACGACGCGGTATTTCTGCGCCAGCAGTGCCTCCGCAAAAATCGTGGACATCCCCAAAACGGCAGAAAGCCACATCCAAAAAATCGCGCCCGGCCCGCCTGCGGTAATGGCGGTCGCCACACCGGCGACGTTGCCCGTACCGATTTGCGCGGATATGGCAACCGCCAACGCCTGAAACTGCGATAAGGACTTATCGTCTTTATCGCCTTTGGCAAACAAGCCGCCGAATACGGATTTGAATCCCACGCCCAGCTTGGTAATCTGCGGCGCACCAAGATACAGCGTAAAAAACAGGCCGATACCCAAAAGGGCGTAAATCAACAGGTAGTCCCAAAGGAACCGATTGACTGTACCCACCAGAACAGACAATATATTTTCCATAAAATAAACCTTATCTTACGATTAAAATGACTGCTTTCCCCAAGACATTCCAATAAGGAAACACGGCGAGCAGACCGTATTTGCCGCAACAGATGCCTTCAATTGTCAACAATCGGGGAGAAGCTGTGCCATCATACCGTAAAATATCGTTAATTAGAATATTTCTTTATTTTTAAGCGGAAAGCGGAGGAAATCATTTTCAGACGGCATAGACAACGGCACGGCATAAAACAGGATATTTTGGGTGCTTGCAACTTATGTTAAAATGCCGACCGTAAAAAATCTGACAAAAACAGATTAATTATTTGAAATAAGAAAGGAAATTTATGGCAGGCCATAGCAAGTGGGCGAATATCCAGCATAAAAAAGCCCGTCAGGATGCCAAACGCGGCAAAATCTTCACCCGTTTAATCAAAGAAATCACCGTTGCGGCGCGTATGGGCGGTGGCGACCCCGGTGCGAACCCGCGCCTGCGCCTGGCTTTGGAAAAAGCAGCCGAAAACAATATGCCCAAAGACAATGTGCAACGCGCCATCGACAAAGGTACGGGCAACTTGGAAGGCGTGGAATACATCGAATTGCGCTACGAAGGCTACGGCATCGGCGGCGCGGCTTTGATGGTGGACTGCCTGACCGACAACAAAACCCGCACCGTTGCAGACGTGCGCCACGCGTTTACCAAAAACGGCGGTAACTTGGGTACCGACGGCTGCGTGGCGTTCAACTTCGTGCATCAGGGCTATTTGGTATTCGAACCCGGCGTTGACGAAGACGCGCTGATGGAAGCGGCTTTGGAAGCCGGTGCGGAAGACGTGGTTACCAATGACGACGGTTCGATTGAAGTCATCACCGCACCAAACGATTGGGCGGGCGTAAAATCTGCTTTGGAGGCGGCAGGTTACAAATCCGTTGACGGCGACGTAACCATGCGCGCCCAAAACGAAACCGAACTCTCCGGCGACGATGCCGTCAAAATGCAAAAACTGATTGACGCGCTGGAAGACTTGGACGACGTGCAAGACGTTTACACTTCCGCCGTATTGAATCTGGACTGATACGCAGCACAGCAGACATACAATAAAATGCCGTCTGAACCTTTCAGACGGCATTGATTTATTTTGCCTTCAGCCAGGCAGCCCAAACCGCCAAAACCACAAGCAGAAAATACGCTGCGCTCCAAACAGGCAAGGCAATTCCCAGCAGATAATCTGGTTCGGCACAATTTCCGAACCCGCGCACAACAGGCTCGAACCAATCAAACAAAGGCCAGCCCTTCAATCGGAACGTCCACGGCGCGCCGCACGAAGGAGCGGTTCCCGGCGGCAGCGACTGCAACCACAACTGATATGCCGCAACAGCCGCGCCCGTAACGGCCGGAATGCTGATAAAGACAGTACCGAACAAACCGCCTGCCCTTCTTCTTGGTCTGCACATCAGGACAATTGCCGCACACAATGCGGTTGCCAAAACGCACAACCGCTGACTGATGCACAAAACGCAAGGCTCCATACCCAAAACATACTGTGCCGCCAAAGAACCGGCAAATGCACAGACCGAAACGGCAAACAGCAGCCAAACGGCTTTTCTAAATAACGGGGTCATTTTCTCAACACACCAATCAAAATACCGATATGCCGATTTTGCTGGATATATCCCAAGATGGCAAGGGACGAATCAACACGGGCGCAGGTGCGGACGATTTCGGTTTTCCCCGATATGCACAAAACCTGACAAGGGACAAAACGGCGATTTATCCGCACAATGCCCGAAAAAAATACATCCGGAGGATTTTAATTTCGGCAAATTTAGCGAATCAAAAGCAACAGCCGATAAAGAAAAGGCAAAAGTTTATTTCAATGAAAGCATATGATTTTTTTGAATAAGCGGATTGACGGGCTTTTGAGGGAATTTGTTACCGGATAGCCATCGGGCAAGTTTTTTGCAAAATTTGAATCAGTCGGGTAAATTTTCAAAAAATAATTGACAGCAGATAAGAAACGGCGGATAATTACCGCCGTTGAGTTGCTTGATGCAGCTTGATTTTTCTCCTCTATTTCTCCTTTGTAGACTTGGCGCACACTTAGACAAGCTGTGCGCATTTTTTTATCCCGCCCTTTTTTGAAGTTTAGTTACTTTTATCGTTTGTATTTCCATTCTTTAAGAAATTTAACAAGAAAAAACTTGCCTTTTATGACTGATAACGGCATAATTTACCCCGTTAGCTGGTTCGAGTAGTCAGTTAATAGTTTCTCCTCTATTTCTCCTTTGTAGACTTGGCACACATTCTATTGAATGTGTGCATTTTTTTATCTAAAACTACAACCTGCCATACGTTTTGTTGTTATATTTCATTCAGGTGTCAAACTGTATAGCCAGCCTGAAATATTCAATCCAAATCCAACACCGGATTTTCTTTGACCTCCTCCATCACAACATAACTCCTACTCTCCGAAGCGGCAGGCAGTTGCAATAGGATATTGCCGAGCATATCCCGATAGGCCGACATATCGGGCAAACGTACTTTAATCAGGTAGTCGTATTCGCCCGATACCAAGTGGCATTCCATAATTTGCGGAATTTTCAGCACTTCTTTTTTGAAATCTTCGAAAATATTGCCCGATTTGGATTGCAGCTTCAGCTCGACAAAAACCAATAGCGGTTTGCCCAACAGATGGGGATTGAGGTGGGCGTGATAGCCGGAAATATAATGTTCCCGCTCCAAACGGCGCACCCTCTCTGTAACGGGCGTGGTGGACAACCCTACCTTCTCGGCAAGCTCCGTCATCGGGATGCGGGCATTCTGTTGAAGGATCTTAAGGATGCGGAAATCGATTTTATCTAGTTCTTTCATTTGGATTGCCTTGTATTTATTATTGATTTTAACAAATAGAGTATAAATTTGGGAAAGCGATTATATCAGGAAAAGCAAACCGCCTTCCTACCTGAAAACTGCTGCTCCGGCTTGAAGACACAAGGGTCTTTAATATTTTAAAAGCCTTGCCGTTGGATTATAATTCCCTAATTGATTTCTTAATTTTGCTAATAAACACTTGTTTGGTAAGGAATGAATTTATGCGCCCTTTGAACGTGCAGATCAGGTTGGGCAACCTTAGGCACAATTATCGGATTTTGAAGGAAATGCACGGAGGCAAGCTGTTGGCGGTAGTGAAGGCCGACGCATACGGACACGGTGCGGTCAGATGTGCTTTCGCGCTGGCAGACTTGGCAGACGGCTTTGCCGTGGCGACAATCGACGAGGGAATCAGGCTGCGGGAGAGTGGCATTACCCATCCGATTGTCCTTTTGGAAGGCGTATTTGAAGCATCGGAATACGAAGCGGTCGAACAATACTCGCTTTGGCCGGCAGTCGGAAACCAATGGCAGCTTGAGGCTTTGCTTTCCCGCCATTGGAAAAAAACTGTCAAGGTCTGGTTGAAAATGGATTCAGGGATGCACCGTACCGGATTTTTCCCTCATGATTACGCTTCGGCATATGCGGCATTGAAACAGTCAGAATATGTGGACAGTATTGTCAAGTTTTCGCATTTCTCCTGTGCGGACGAACCCGAAAGCGGTATGACGGAAATACAGATGGAAGCATTCGATTTGGGTACGGAAGGGCTGGAAGGCGAAGAAAGCCTTGCCAACTCCGCCGCTATTTTGAATGTTCCCGAAGCACGCAGGGACTGGGGGCGCGCGGGCTTGGCGTTGTACGGCATTTCCCCGTTCGGAGGCAGCGATGACAGGCTGAAGCCCGTGATGAGGCTTTCCACCCGTATTTTCGGCGAACGCGTTTTACAGCCGCACTCCCCTATCGGTTATGGCGCGACATTTTATACCAGCAAATCTACGCGCGTCGGCCTGATTGCCTGCGGTTATGCGGACGGTTATCCGCGCCGTGCCCCAAGCAATTCCCCCGTCGCCGTCGACGGTAAATTGACCCGGGTCATCGGCAGGGTCTCTATGGATATGATGACCATCGAGCTGGACGCTTCGCAAGAAGGTTTGGGACACGAGGTCGAACTGTGGGGCGATACGGTCAACATCAATACCGTTGCCGAAGCGGCCGGAACCATCCCTTACGAATTAATGTGCAATATCAAACGTGCAAAATTCACTTATATCGAGTAATCGACTCCAAACGAAAATGCCGTCTGAAGCCTTTCAGACGGCATTTTCCCATCAAAACCGCAATCAGTTTTTCATCGATTGAACCGGTGCGGGAATCCTGCCGCCGCGGTTAACGAACACTTCGCATGAGCCTTCTTTAACCGGCATTACAGGCGCGTAGCCCAACAGACCACCGAACTCGACGCTGTCGCCGACGGTTTTACCCGTTACCGGAATAATGCGCACGGCAGTGGTTTTGCTGTTAATCATACCAATGGCGGCTTCGTCGGCAATGATGCCGGAAATAGTGTGCGCGGGCGTGTCGCCGGGAACGGCAATCATGTCCAATCCGACCGAGCAGACGGCGGTCATCGCTTCAAGTTTGTCCAGCGTCAGCACGCCTGCTTCGGCGGCGGCAATCATACCTTCATCTTCGGAAACAGGGATAAATGCACCGCTCAAACCCCCGACCGCGCTGGAAGCCATCATGCCGCCTTTTTTCACGGCATCATTCAGCAATGCCAAAGCTGCTGTTGTGCCGTGCGTACCGCAGACGCTCAAACCCATTTCTTCAAGAATGCGCGCCACCGAGTCGCCGACGGCAGGGGTTGGCGCCAACGACAAGTCGAGAATACCAAACGGGATATTCAGCATTTTTGAGGCTTCGCAGCCGATGAGTTCGCCCACGCGGGTAATTTTGAAAGCGGTTTTCTTCACAACTTCGGCAACTTCGGTCAATGTCGTTGCATCTGAATTTTCCAACGCGGCTTTGACCACGCCCGGCCCCGATACGCCGACATTGATAACGGCATCCGCCTCGCCTGAGCCGTGAAACGCGCCCGCCATAAACGGATTGTCTTCCACCGCGTTGCAGAACACGACGATTTTGGCGCAGCCGAAACCTTCGGGCGTGATTTCAGCAGTGCGTTTGATGGTTTCGCCCGCCAGCTTGACCGCGTCCATATTGATACCGGCACGCGTGCTGCCGATATTGATGGAGCTGCACACGATATCAGTAGTCTTCATCGCTTCGGGAATGGAGCGGATTAACACCTCGTCTGAAGGCGACATGCCTTTTTGTACCAGCGCGGAAAAACCGCCAATAAACGACACGCCTATCGCTTTGGCTGCCTTGTCCAAAGTCTGCGCCACGCTGACATAACTGTCGGCTTTGGTTGCCGCCGCGATTTGGGCAATCGGCGTAACGGAAATGCGCTGATTCACAATCGGTACGCCGTATTTGGCGGAGAGATGTTTCGCCGTAGCGACCAAATCTTTGCCGACGGTGGTGATTTTGTTGTAAATGTTTTGGTTCAACACATCGATGTCGGTGCTGATGCAGTCGTGCAAATCAATGCCTATGGTAATGGTGCGCACGTCAAAATTCTGGTCGGCTACCATGCGGATAGTTTCGAGGATTTCGTTGGAATGGACTTGGGACATTTTTGGGGATTCCTTGTTGAATGGGTTTTATTTGGTGCAGGCTGCCTGTGATTTATTTTTGTTCTGAGACATAATGCGGTGTTTCTTCTACTGCGGCAAACAGTTTGCCGTCCGCATCCCATAAGGGTTGGCGGCAGGAATCGCAGTATGCCGCTTCGTGATTAGCATACGGCGGCGGCTCGCTTATGGCCAAATCCCATGCCGACAGTTGACCGCAGGAGGAGCAATCGACCGTATATAAGATGAAATTTGCCGCTTTGTTCAGACTTTGGAAGGTCCAAAAATCAGACTGGATTCTTTCCAAACTTTTACATGCGTTGCTCGGAACAATAAACACAGTGTAGTCATCGCTGCCGCTTTCCAAAAACATCAACCGCATTTTTTGCCGTTTGAGTTTGCCGTCGAAATAATCGAAGGCAAAGGGCAGAAAATTGCCGCTTTCCCAATCTTGGCCAAATTCTTTATCGAATTTTTTATATAAATCATCAGGTTTTACTTTTAGTATTTCTTTGCCGAATGCTACCAAACGCTCATTGACAAATTGATAAAGCTCACCCTGCCCACTCTCCCCTTTCCAATCTAAAAAGAGAAAAATACGGTTTTGATACAGGGCTTCTCGCAATATTTCGTTTTGAGAAGCTGATGGCAGCAGCGCAGTATATTCGTTTTCGGTAACAATTTTTTGCAGTATTTTTTCGGGTTTCATTGAAATATTCTCGTATTTTGGTATTTTGAAATGCAGACTGCCTGTATTTCCTTTTGCTTGGATTTGTTTTTACCGCCCAACCACTACCGCAACATCAGCCGTTTGACAAGCGCAAACACAGGAAGCGACAGCAAAAACGCCAAAAATCCGTGCTCCACGCTCTACACTTTGAACGACACGGTATCACTTTGTTATCGATCACGATTTGGTAGCGTGCAGTCATAAAAGCATTGGCATCCAATCGGTTGTTGACGTAAAACAGCTCGAACGTGTCGGATGGCAGACGGATCTGTTGTAGGTATACGCCTTTGCGGTCGCGCAACACAGTATCTTCGCATACCAAGGTTTCGATGCTTCTCACTGGTTTAGAGATCGGCGCAGGATTATCATGGTAAAACTCCTTCTTTTCAGTCAGCCTGACCGGCCAGTAACGATGGTATCTCTGCCCTGTTCTCCAACACATTCAAAGCAGCCTGCACTTTGAAAACCAGGGTGTAGGCTGCTTTTTTTCAGATTCGGTGCATGGCTTGGAAAATTTCTTCGTTTTGCATGCGGATATCAAGCGCGAGTTTTTTGCTCTCTTCCGCAAACAAATCCAAAACCTCCTGCCGCGATTTGGTGCATTTTGAAGTGTCCACCAAGATAATCATGGTAAAAAAATCATCCATCAGTTGTTGGCTGATGTTGAGAATATTAATCTGGTTTTCCGCTAAAATTTTGGAAACGTCGTACACAATGCCCACACGGTCTTTGCCGATGACGGTAATGACTGAATTGTTCACAGGCTTACTCCTTGCAGATATCCGTTAAAGTCCGAAATTATACCACCGTCAGATTTTGAAGAAATATTGTCAACAATATATACATACAAAATGCCGTCTGAAGCCATTTCAGACGACATCAAGATTCAGGGTTCGATTAAATAACCATCCTTATCCCACTGGGTTTTCCTGACCAACTTGTCATCCCGATAAACAGCCTCGCTCTTTTTAGAACCATCTTCATACCACTCCAAAACCACCCCGTTGCGTTTATGGTGGCGGATAGACAGTTCCGAGAGTAACCGGCCGCTTTCATCCCAAGTCAGAATCTTGACTGGCTCATCATTAACCATAACCATTTCCGTCTTGATACTTCCGTCGGCATACCATTGCTTCCATACGCCGTTTGCCTTATTTTGCTTAAACTGGATTTCGCTTTCCTTGCCGCCGTTACGGTAATAGCGGTACCCCGTACCTTCACTCAAACCATTTTTATAAGGCATAACCGCAGATTTTTTACCGTTCGGATACCAGTTGACCCATTCCCCGTCCGGCTTACCCTTGCTGAAGCCCCCCGCCATTTTTTTCTGACCATTAAAATGCCACAAAATCAACATACCGTTTTGCAGGGTAGGTACAAAAGATTTGATTTGCGTTGAAGCAACGATATAAGGTTCGGAATATTTCTTCATCGACGGATAATAAAAATCCTGCGCGTGCGCGATACCCGCCGCCACACTATATTGCCTGATATAAGCCGCAGACGACATCGTCGCCGTCAGTTTCCCGTTCTGATTAAAATAAACAGAATAAGTCTGCGCTGGCAAAGCGGCCGAAAAACCCAACAGGACAATTGAAAATACAATCCGAGATAATTTTTTCATTGCAATAGCGATATAAAAACAATTAACTTATAAACAATATGGTAAGGATTTCTCTGCCAAGCGTCAAACCCGAGACAACGTATCGTAAAAATGCCGTCTGAAAACAAATCGTCTTCAGACGGCATTTCCCCTTCAACTCACTCTTCACCCAATAACTGCTCGCGCGTCAAGAGGAAAACAAAACCGTCGCCCCCGCTGGTTTCCAACCAAGTAAAAGGCAACTCCGGATACGCTGCTTCCAATACATCCCTGTTATGCCCGATTTCCACCAGCAATACACCTTTAGGATTCAGAAACTTTGCCGCATTCAGAAGAATCTGCCTGGTGGCATCCAATCCGTCCGCCCCGCTGCCCAATGCCAATTCCGGTTCGTGCAAATACTCTTCAGGCAATAACTCAACCGATTCCGCATCGACATAAGGCGGATTGGAAACAATCAAATCATAAGTGCCTTCCAGTCCCTCAAATAAATTGGTATGAATAAGCCGGATACGCTCTTCCAGACCATAATCTTCAATATTGATCCCTGCAACTTCCAAAGCATCCAAGCTCACATCAACCGCATCAATTTGGGCATCAGGATAATGATGCGCCATCTGAATGGCAAGGCAACCGCTTCCGGTGCAAAGATCTAAAGCATTATGCACCAACTCATCATACTCTATCCAAGGACGAAGTCCGTTACCCAACAATTCATAAATAAAAGAACGAGGTATGATTACGCGCTCATCCACATAGAAATCAAACTCCCCCTGCCATGCCTGGTGTGTCAAATAGGCAGCAGGAATGTGTTCGACAGCACGACGCTCAATAACCGCCAGCACTTCCTCTTTTTCAGCTTCCAAGAGTTTTGCATCAAGATATGGGGCAAGCATATCTAAAGGCAAATTCAAAGTATGCAAAATCAAATAAGCCGCTTCATCATGCGCATTATCTGTTCCATGACCAAAAAAGAGCCCTGCCTCATTAAAACGGCTGACTGCAAAGCGTAAAATATCGCGGATAGTCGTCAATTCTTGTGCTGCCTGATTAAACATAATATAAACCATTCTGCGTATAGATGCTTTTAATTATAACAGAAACAACAAGCAAACCTTTTCATATCGCCAAATAACCACTCAATCTACCCATACATCTACATAAATGCCCGCGCGAAAACCATCGCCCGAACGGAAACGGCGATGGCAGACGGTATGGGCAATCTGATAGGCTGGCACTCTGCGTCAAAGGCAAATCAGGCGGAATTATCCATCATGACAAACCTTGATGACTTATTGCGCTACGCAAAATATGAATGTTCTTATCCGGATAGGAAAGGTCGCCCTGATATTATTGCAGCACATAAGTATCGTGCCGTTGCCAAGGTTGGGAATGAGTCTTTAAATGTCGGCGTGATTGTAAGGGAGTTTCCAGACGACCATAAACATTACGACCATTTCATCTTGAAGGATGAGTAAAGCCCTTTTGCAGTGTAGCTCTGGAGCGGATACCGTTAAGGCAAGTACGCTTCCAGCCTTACAAAAGGGCTTTAAATTCAGCATGCCATTTATACAGACAGGAGTAAACCCATGACAAAGTTATACGCAGAAATCGCCAAGATGGAGACGCAGGACGACGGCACGGTCAAAGTTTGGGGTTATGCCTCAAGCGAGGCGGTCGATTCAGACGGCGAAGTTATCGCGGCGCCAGCTATGAAGGCGGCGATTCCCGATTATATGAAGTTTGGCGCGGTGCGCGAGATGCACGGCTCAAACGCGGCGGGAACGGCGATTGAAATCAACGTCGAAGACGACGGCAGAACCTTTTTCGGTGCGCATATCGTCGATCCCGTTGCCGTGGCGAAAGTCAAAACAGGCGTTTACAAAGGCTTTCCCATCAGCGGCAGCGTTACCTCCCGCGATGATTTGAACAAGTCGCAAATCACGAGCCTGAAGCTGACAGAAATCAGCCTTGTCGACCTCCCTGCCATCCCGATGCGGTGTTTACCTGCTTTAAAGCGGACAAAGGTGCGGAAGCGGTAAACAACGATACAGAACATAATGCTACATATTTTAGCCATTTCCCTTCCAAACAAAAAAGCACCGGCGGCAGCCGATGCCCCTTCCCTTACAGGTTCCCCTATTTT